>CAWICN010000002.1:0-29431 GCA_963834725.1 uncultured Acidimicrobiaceae bacterium | reverse complement strand
AATTGACCTGCGTCTGAGTTAAACGCGGAGATCGGCTGGATAATGAACCAAGTCATGCCGTCTCCTCGTGGTGGTTGTTGCGGTGGCGGCGATGGTAGGTGACGCGCTGTTCGTGGGCTCGCCGCAGTCCCTCGACTCGTGCTTGGCGGATGGCTTCTCCTCGGCCGGCGTGTTCGTCGTCGGGTGTGACGTAGCCGATCCCGGCGTGCAAGCGGGTCCCGTTGTACTCTCGGCGGACGCGGCCCAGTTCGGTGTGGAGAGCGGCGGGGTCGGTGATCGTTTCGAGGTGCGGCCACTCGCCTTTGACGTGGCCGAAGAGGCTCTCGATCCACGCCTGGTCGGTCGGCGTTGCGGGACGCCCCAGGCGCTGCGCGACGGCCAGGCCGACGAAGAAGTCCCTGGTGTCATGCGAGGTCATCGGCGGGCCGTTGTCGCTGCAGGCCAACAGGATCGGCCGGGCCGGGTCGTCGATGGGCAGCTCGATGCGCTCCGGGGTGATCAGCTCGGCGAGGCCCTCTGCGATGAGGGCCCTGTCGAAGATGACCGCGACCTGGCTGGAGGTCTCCTCGATCGACACCAGCGTGTCGATCCACCTGCGGGACACGACGTCGACGATGGCGAACGCGACCCTCTTGGCGCGGGGGAAATGCGACACGTCCCAGCACCAGATGCGATTCGGCTCCCACGACAGCCATGCCGGCCAGGCGATCCGTGGAGCAGGATCTCTCGCTGGCGGCTCGGGCAGAACCAGCCCGTGAGCAGCCAAGACCCGGCGGAAGGTGGCAGAGACCCACACCCGGGCGGTGTAGGAGCCGCGGTGAGCGAGCTTGCGATGCGAGCGGTCAATGCTGCCCCACTCCTCTGTGACAGCGAGGATCTCGGCGACCTCCCACTCCATCAGCGAGTGCAGGGCGACACCGCCTGGTGCCCGATCGGTGAGAGTGCCCACGATGCGCTGGCGATGCCGCCAGCGGTGCACCCGGTCATCGGAAACCCCCAACAGCGCGGTCGCCCACGAATGCGGTGCGGCACCGGCGACAGCCTCGTCGACCAGTTTGAGGATCGCTTCCTTGGTCTCGCCCGGGACCCTCGGGCCAAGCGGAGATGTCAGGCCCAGCCGGCTTTTCCCCGCAGCACAGCCAGCTCGATCGCCTGCGCCTTGATCGCCTCGGTCAACTGTGCAAGCTCGCGGTTGGCCTCCTCGAGCTGCCAGTTGCGCTCGGCGGCTGGGCGTCCCGGCTTCGAAGAAAACGCAGCCAGCGCGGCGTCTTTGACGGTGCGGCGAATCGTGATGATCGTCGAAACGTCCACGCCCCACTTGCGCGCCGCATCGGACTGGGTGATCTCCCGACCCATCACGGACAAGAAGATCTCCCACTTCGTCTCCGGCGACAGCACCTTCGCCTTGCGACGTCCGTTCAACTCGGACATTCACAGCTCCTCTCGGACTAGCCGAGGAGACTGTCAGGCATGGGTCATTTCGCGGTGGACCCTCCGCGGCGAACTCAGACGCAAAACAAAATCGCGTTGCAATTTTGCGTGCCGTTTGTCGCGGTGGTCACGCGGCGAATCACCAATGAGGCGCACCTGGAGCGTCTGAGCCAGGCTCAGACGGTCCGGCCCGTCGCCGGCGGGCGTCAGCCGGCGCTGGACGGTGTCCGGCGAACAACCGCGGGAGAGTTGACACAGTGGCGATAGCAAGGCCGGCTGATCGCCCGCCAGCTCGACGACACCCACATTGTTATCCGCGCCGACTTCGACTACCGCGACGCGATGCTTCGGCAGTTCCCGGCCACATTCAGCGTCCCGGGTCGGTTCGCGAAGCACATGATGGTCGTCGCTGACATCGCTAGCGGCGATGCTGGTGCCATCGAGGACGCACTGATCGCCGCATGGGAACTCCAGCGCGCTGCCAGTTGAACCTGCCCACCTCTCGACAACGAGGAGGTCTGTCCGCTCACCGATCCGGCTGCGCGACAGGGTACGGCGTGGGGTCACGAACCACGCCTCAGGGACGGTTGCGCGGGTGCGATGACCGACGGGTAGCGCGAGAAGTGGTGCTGTGTCCGGTCGGCGCGGGTGCGCCTGGCTCGCACGCGGCGGAAGGGGCTTCGAAGCGGGCCGCGGACGGCTCGCGGCTGACGTCGTCGGTATCCGGTGTCGATTGTCGCTATCCTGCTGGGTGGTCGGCGCGGGGTGAGGAGTCGTCATGAAGGCTCGCGGGAGTGCGCTGTGGCTGGCAGTCGCGACGGTCGGGTTGGCGATGGTGTGGTGGGTGGTGCTGGTCGGGTCGGCGGCGCTGATCGCGGTGCTGGCGATGCTCGCGGCGGTGGGCGCCCCGCTGCGGGTGTGGGTGCCGGTCCGGCTCGCGCTGTCGAGTGGCTCGGTTCGGGTGCGCCCGCCGGTCAGCCTGTCGGGCGGAACCGCGAGCCTGGGGGTGCGCGGGTCCGGACCGGCGGTGCTGATGGTGCTCGGGGTCGTCGCGGTCGGCGTGAGTCTCCTATTGGTGATCATCTTTCAACTGCGGCGCTTGGTCGCCGCGTTGCGCGCCGGCCGGCCCTTCACCGCAGGGAACGCGCGCCGGGTCACCGTGGTGGGTGTGACGCTGGTGCTCAGCGAGCTGCTGCGGGCCGGTGTGCTGCTGGCCGGATCGTGGTGGGCGGCGCGGCACTTCCACGCCTCAGGCGTCGTCTTCCGGGCCGGCTTCCCGGTGCGGATTGAAGTGCTGGCCGCGGGGGCACTGCTGATCGTGTTCGCCGAAGTGTTCCACTACGGCGCCGCCCTGCAACAAGATCACGACCTGACCATCTAGTCCCGGCCGGAGGCGTGCATGCGATCGTCGTACAACTGGATGAGCTGCTCGCGGAGCGCGAGATGACCCTCACCGAACTCGCCGAGCGGATCGGCATTACGCTGGCCAATCTGTCGATCCTCAAGACCAACAAGGCCCGGGCGATCCGGTTCGGCACGTTGGAGGCGATCTGCCGCGAACTCGACTGCCAGCCGGGCGAGCTGATCAGCTACCAGCCGCCCGAGCTGGACCGGCGCCGCCGCCGGCCGAGGCGCCGCCGCACGGCCTAGCCCTTGCTGTTTATCGATAAGCACCCTATCATATCGTTTATCGATACGGAGGATTGGGGTGCTGGCTGGCAGCGTGGTCGAGTTGCTCCTGTTGAGCGCACCCTCCTGGCTCTACCGCGCCTGGCTGCGCCGCCGTGGAACAGCGTCGCGCCAGGCGTCAGCCGCGATCGGACTGCGGGCCGGGCCAGTTCGCGACTACGCCTGGGCCGCTTTGGTGCTCGTCGTCACCGCCGGCCTGGGCTACGCCGCGCTCAAGGCGATCCCGGCCGGCGAACTCACCCGTCGCGGCGTCGTGGTCGGCGCGGCCCACAGCATTGCCGGCTACCTCGCGCTGGTCGTGGACGCGCTGGCCGAGGAGATGCTCTTCCGCGGCCTGATCGCCGGACTGCTCGCCCGCCGCTTGGGCTTCCTCGCCGGCAACACCCTGCAGGCGCTGCTCTTTCTTGCGCCACACGGTCTGCTGCTGCTCCTCAGCCCCACGCTCTGGCCCATCCTGCCAGTCCAACTCATCGCCGGCTGGCTGCTCGGCTGGCTACGCCTGCGATCCGGCAGCATCGGACCAGCCTGGCTCGCCCACGCCGGGCGCCAACCTCATCGCGGCGCTCGCCACATGAACGGCCGCCGTCAGCGGCGCCACCGTAATGGCATGCCGGCGATCGACGCCAAGACTCCCCAACCTCTCACCGATCAAGGACCGCCATATGCCATACGCGCCCTACCGCCGCGGACCGTTCGCCGTCACCGTCGCCGCCCTGGTCTCGCTGACTGCACTCGTATCCGGCATCGTGCTGCTCACCGGTCACCATCCCGTCCGCGGTGTGGTACTGCTCGCCGCGGCAGGTGCCGCCGCCATCGTCGCAACCGTTTCCCGCCGCCGCTGACACCACTCACCAAGCGCTGAGCTACCCACTGGTATCGCGGTGGCGCAAGGGCAACCTCTTACGGCGCGGCCATCAGTAGTGATGTGTGAACGCTTGTGCGTGTCATACGGGATCGGCAAGCGCTCCTGCCCACGGCTCGCCGCAGAGCAGCGGGCTATGTGTTTGGGCGGCCCTTGCCCTTGGCGGTGTAATAGCGGGCGATCGCGATCGATCCGAGGATGCCCAGCACGATCGCGACTAGTGCCGCGTCCGGGAACGTTTGCCTGGTAGATCCACCATCGGCGAGGTAGGGCCGGTCACGCTGATCGGACATGTTGGTGTCCGATCGGAGGTGATGGTGGCTCGGGAAGGTTTGCGGGTCCGGGAGGTCTCGAATGAAGAGGGCAACCGGCTGCTTCGTATCGTCCGGCGGTCGTCGGGTTCGGTGGTTACTTGGCGGCGGGCGCAGATGGTGCTGTTGTCGGTGCAGGGAATGGACGTGTCTGGTATTGCCAAGGTGACTTTCACCAGTGCCGACCGGGTGCGCGAAGTGATCAACAACTTCAACGCTGATGGCTTCGATTCGCTCTATCCGAAGTACGCCGGTGGCCGTCCGCCGACATTTACGCTGCCGCAACGCCAGGCGATCAAGAAGATCGCCTTGTCCCGTCCCGGCGACCACGGTCTGCCGTTCTCGACCTGGAGCCTGGCCAAGCTGGCTGAGTTCTTGGTGGCCGAGGGGGTGGTCGACGACATCTCCCACGAGGGGCTCCGGCTGGTCCTGCGTGACGAGGAGGTGTCCTTTCAAGCGGTGAAGACCTGGAAGCAGTCCACCGACTCCGACTTCGAGGCGAAGAAGAACCGTGTCCTCGAGCTGTACGACATCGCCGAGGGCAAGGCGACCCCTGGGCCAGGCGACCCACCGGTGGTGTTCTCGATGGACGAGTTCGGCCCGCTCAATCTGCTGCCCCGGCCCGGAAAGCAGTGGGCGCCGGTGGTGCGGCGAGGATCGAAGGGCTCAACCTCGGCCCCGCGGCGGCGTCGGAACCGGGCCACCTACAAGCGCACCAAGGGTGTGCGGCATTTGCTCGCCGCGCTGGACATGAACCGGGACCACCTTTACGGTCACATCAAGACCACGAAGAACCGGACCAAGTTCTTGGAGTTCTGCCGTTACCTGCGCAGCCTCTACCCGCCCGAGGTGCGCATCGCGATCGTGATGGACAACTTCACTCCGCATCTTTCGACCAAGAAAGACAGTCGGGTCGGTGACTGGGCGGCCGCGAACAACGCCGAGCTGGCCTATGTGCCGACCAACGCCAGCTTCCTCAATCGCATCGAATGTCACTTCACCGCGCTGCGCTACTTCGCTCTCAACGGCACCGACCATCAAAGCCATGAGGAGCAGAACTCGATGATCCGCCGCTACATCGCCTGGCGCAACCGCCACAAGGACCATGAAGCACTTCGTGCTGTTTCAAAGCGCGCAAAGGTTGCTTGATGCGGCACTAGGGGCAGGATCTGGTCGTAGTTGTAGCCAGTCGAGTAGCTGCTCCGGCGGATGATCAGCGCGGTGGCGGCGGCCTGCACCAGGAACAGGGCCGCCCACAGGTAGCCGGTGACGTACATGCCGCGACGGAAGTCAGGGTAGATGCGCCACATCGTGTCGAAGACCGCCATGCCGTCGTGGCTGCCATCGGTGCCGTAGCGCTGCGCAAAGTAGAACACGATCGGTCTGCGGGCCACCAGACAGGAGCCCAAGAACAGCAGGCCGATCAGCGCAGTGGTCGCGCAGTCCTTGTAGAGCAGCACCTTGGGGGTCGTGCTGCCGAGCAGGGCGATCAGCGCGGACACCGCGGTGAACGTGAAGATCGCCGCCGAGGCGCCGCTGAACTTGCGGGCTTTGGCCCAGACCAGCAACCCGCCGATGACGGGCCCGATACTGCCCACCAGGAAGCTGACCACGTCGCTGGCGCCGCGGTGCCGGGCCAGGTGGAACAGTGCGATGCTGCCGCCGATCTCGACCGCCGTGACCAGGACGTTGAACAGCATCCCCTTCTTCGCCGGATGCTCGCGCAGTCCCTGAGCGATCTGCTCATGCACCGTCGACGCCTCGGGAGTCACATCCAAACAGTAGGGAACGCCCGATGATCGATCCCCAACTGCCACGGCTTGACGCCGATGGGCATGTGCCTGACAGCCGCGGCAGGCCGGATTTTTGTTGAGGCAAGCAGGGAGCTTCGAAATTCACATTGAGCGGCCCATTGACCAGGCTGATAGGCGGTCAGTATTGGGCTGTTGTGACACGCCGCCCAGCGGTTGGCCGCGGCCTCAGCCGGTATTCGGTGATTCGTCTGGGCCTTCGCTGCGGGTCGGACCTTTTCTGCATGGAGCCCACAAACCGGCTCGACGCCGCGTCGCGAGACGTCCCGAATCGATTCGGGTCGTCGGTCTCCCCCGATCATGAGCGGTACGCCGAGGGAGCGAGCGTTGATGGGGGCCCGCAGGCGACGATGGCTGTCGTGGTGAGGCCGCGGGCAATCGGGATGAAAACACCCGCCGCACCCGGGGCGAAGCTCGATCGTCGTTCCCTCGGGCTTCTTCAGCCTTGACTGAACCCAACCGGCCAGGTAGTATTCTGACTGTATGGTCAGTATCTGTTCTGGGCGGGCAGAGGCGAGCCGGGTTGGCTGCCTTGCCGGGGCTCTTCGGTCGCCGGTAGCGATGGGCGGCGGCGGGGGTCGGCGTGTCGGGTAGCGCGATGGCGCCGGGGGAGAAGGGGCCGAGTTTTATCGAGGCGGCCCGTCGGGCCCAGATCGTGGCGGCGGCGATCGACACGATCGCTGAGGTGGGCTACGCCCAGGCGTCGCTGGTGCGCATCGCGGAGCGGATCGGGGCCAGCAAGGGGGTGATCTTGTACCACTTCTCCGGGAAGGAGGCCGTTGTCCAAGCGGTCATCGAGGAGGTGTTGGCCAGGGCGGTCGCCTTTATGCAGCCTCGGGTGAGCGCCGAGTCCACCGGACGGGGGGTCCTGCGCCAAGTCATCCTGTCCAACCTGGCCTTCATGGCGGAGAACCGCAACGCCATGATCGTGTTCCACGAGATCGCCATGCATACGCGCCGGGCGCGGGGTTCGTGGAGTCCCGCCGTGGCGTCGATTCTGCAGCAGGGCGTGTCTGCGGGGACGGAACTTCTGTCGTCGTTCCAACAGAAGGGGGAGTTTCGCTCCGACTTCGACCCCGAGGTGATGGCGGTGGCGCTGCGGGCCTCGATCGATTCGGTGCCGCCCCGGATGGCCGCGGATCCCGACTTCGATGTGGAGCATTTTGGGCGGGAGCTGGCCGACCTGTTCGACGTGGCCACCAGGAGACCCGGTGCTCGACGGAGGGCCCCGCCGCGATGACCGCCACGTCATTGTCGCAAGGGAGTCGCCTGCCGGTGGTGGAGGTGGAGCACCTGCGCAAGGTCTACGGCCAGACTGTGGCCGTCGAGGATGTGTCCTTCACCGTCGGGGAGGAGATCTTCGGGGTCCTGGGACCAAACGGGGCCGGCAAGACGACCACGGTGGAGTGCGTGATCGGCATGCGTCACCCCGACGGCGGGTGGCTGCGGGTCCTGGGCCTGGATCCGCAGCGACAGGCGGCCCAGCTGCACGCGGTGGTGGGCGTGCAGCTGCAGTTCAGCGCCCACCCTGACAACCTACGGGTGGGGGAAGTCCTGAACCTCTACCGCTCCTTCTACCGCCGGCCGGCGGACCTGACCGACCTGGTCGACGGCTTGGGTCTGGCCGGGAAGCTGGGTGCCTACTACCGGTCGCTGTCGGGCGGCCAGCGGCAGCGGCTCTCCATTGCCTTGGCCCTTATCGGTTCGCCTCGGCTGGCCGTGTTGGACGAGATGACCTCCGGTCTGGACCCGCAGGCCCGGCGGGACACCTGGGACCTCATCGCCTCGGTCCGGGACCGGGGCGTCACGATGCTCCTGGTCACCCATTTCATGGAGGAGGCCGAGCGTCTCTGCGACCGGGTGGCGCTCATCGACCGGGGACGGATCGTGGCCACCGACACCCCCGCCGGCCTCGCCGGCCAGGTCAAGGGCCCCAAGCTGGTCCGCTTCACCCCCTCGGGTCCCTTCGACGACCGGCTGCTGCTCGATCTGCGCGAGGTGCGAAGCCTGGAGCACACCGCCCGGCGCGTCACGGTGACCGGAAGCGCTGACCTGGTCAACGCCGTCATCTTGACACTGGCCGCCGCGGGTGTGGTCGCCCGTGACGTCGAGTTGGGTGCGTCCAGCCTGGAAGACGCCTTCGTCGAGCTCACGGGAAGACGCGTCCACCAGGAGGCCACATCAACATGAACGGGGTGTCCCTGACGCCGGGCCAGGCGGTCCCGCTCCAGGCCTTCGCCAACCTGGCCGTGAGCGAGGCCCGGCTGGCCTGGCGTTCGCCCCGGGGACTGGCCTTCGGCGTCGGCCTTCCTATAGCCATGCTCGTGCTGTTCGGCGAGCTCCCCCATTTCCAGCAGCATCCCGCCAGCCTGGGCGGACGGTCGCGCTTCGACGCCGAGGTCCCCGTGCTCGCCACCTTCGTGATCGCCGCCCTGGCCCTGCTCGTCCTGGCCGGCCGCTCACCAGCTACCGGGAGCGGGGCATCTTGCGGCGCATGTCCACGACCCCGGTGCGGCCGGCGTGGCTGCTCGCCGCCCAGCTGGTCGTGAATCTGGCCGTGGCCCTGATCGCACTCCTCGTTTTGTTTGCCGTCGCGGTCACCGCCTTCGGGGTCGCGGCCCCCAAGGACCCCGGCGCGCTCGTGCTGTCCCTTGCCCTGTGCGCGGGCGCCCTTTTGTCCCTCGGTCTGTTCATCGCCGCTGTCGCCCCCACTTCTGGCAGCTTCATGGTTTTCGAGGCGGGGTCGTTCTTCCCCCTCATGTTCTTGGCCGGACTGTGGGTGCCAATCCAGCAGATGCCCACCGGCCTCCAACACGTCAGCCACTACTCGCCGCTCGGCGCCGCGGTCCAGGCCGCCCAGGACGCCATGGAAGGCGTGTTCCCGCCGGCCCGCCCGCTCCTGGTCATGGCCGCGTGGGCCGTCGTGTTCGGCCTCGCGGCCTGGCGGTTCTTCCGCTGGGAATAGCCACACGAGAGAGGAGCCCACATGTCCACCGTTACCGTCCCCAAGGAGGTCACGAGCGAGGAGATTGTCGAGGCGTTACGTCACGGCCTGGACGCTCGTTACGAGGTGCTGCCCGCGACGCGGATGCCCCGCTCCCCGCTCTTCGGCAGGCACCGACCCAGCGAACCGGAGCTGATCATGGTCACCTCCGGCGCCATGGTGCGGGCCCAGGTCAGGGTCATCCCTCGGGCCGGGCGCACCGATCTCCGCATCACCCCCGGCGGCCTGCTCGGAGACCTGCTCATGAACACCTTCGGCATCGCCCGCCACGTCCGGCAGACCTTGCTCGATGCCCCCACCCTCGACATCCCCAAGCACCCCTGATGATCCGATTGGCCCGATTGGGCCCGGCGGTCGCCACGGCCACGGCGGTGTTTGCTATGCCGGCGTTGGCGTGCAGCTCAGCGCGTCCGCGAGCGGGGGCGCCGTTGGCGGCGCCGTCGTGTGCCTGGCCGCTTGAGGCCACGGCCGCCAACGACAACCGGGGCACTCCTGACAACGCGGCCGCCTACTGGATCACCCCGGTCCCGGTGCAACCCCGGCTGCGGGTCACCCTGTCGGGCCGCTATCCCGACAGCCGGTACTTCTCGCTCCAAGTCTACAAACCTGGCGGTGGACAGTTCACCACGAACGGCGTCCGATCGGCCCTGACCGACTACCAGATCGAACCGGACCCGCCCACCGTCAACCCCTGGCAGCATCCCGCCGACCAGGCCGGTCCCAGCACCGGCCGATACACGGTCACGCTCCAATCTCCCGTGACGCCGGGCCGAGCCAACACACTCCCCCTGGCACCCGTCGGCACCACCACCGGAACCGGTCTGCTCATCTACCGGGTCTACTTACCCGCCGGAGGCAACTTCGCCCAGGTGCCGCTGCCGTCGGTCACATTCAGCCGGGAAGGGGTGTCCAAGCGGCTGTCGGATTGCCCGGCCAAGGCGGCGACGGCGCCGGTCGCCCCGACAAAAAGCAGACCGGCCAACACAGGAGGCGCCACGGCCCCCGCCGCCAACATCGAGTTCGCCCGCCCGTCCCCCGGTTCGGGGTCCGGTGCCGGCGGGAATGCTGACACCGGTTACCTCTTCGCTGAGGTCACCCCGCCCGCCAACGGCGAGGTCGTGGTCGTGCGAGGCGAAGCGCCCACCGTCTCCAAGGGCTCCCACCCCTCGCTGTGGCCGGCCCCCGGGGTCGACACCCGCTACTGGTCGAATGTGTACCAACCTGGCCACCGCCGCCACCCCGCTAGTCGTGAACACCCGGCCGGACGGCCAGGTGGACTACGGGTGCCGCAACGACACACAGACCGCCCTCGACGCTGATGGCTACTACACCTACGTTGTCGGCACCGAAGCCCAGCGCGCCGCCATCGCCGCCGTCCCGGACGCCACATTCCTGCCCTTCTCCACCGCACAACCAACGGCCCGACACATTCTCCTTCTGCGCAACATGCTCGCCAGTCCGAGCTTTGCTCAAGCGATCCAGAACGTTCCCGCCAACTGGAGTCCGGCTTCGGCCGCGACCGTCATGGGCCCCTACTACCCCCGGGCGGCCCCCTGCCCGCTCACCACCCTGGCGAGCGAAGGCGCCGCCGCCTGCACCACGTGAAAGCCGTCACACGGCCACATGCTCACCCCGATAAACCAAAAACACCGATTCGCTCGTACGAGGACCCGACTACCTATGAACCGCTCGTCGCCCTCCCGCCATCACCGCAAGACGATCCTCCTACGGGCACCCCCCTCGGGGCAGAGCGTTCCCCGAACGCCGCAGCTGACCGTCCCCGAGTGTCGCCCCCAAGACGCCTCCGAACGCCGGCTACGGGTGCCATCCATTTCAACGGGGTCACAGGTCGAAGTACGCGGGATCGCCCTCGGCGGGGCTGATCCATACTGCTGCCGCTCCTGCGGGGGTTCCTCGTGCATCGCGTATCACCGAGAACCTGCCCGGCCATCGGCGAACCTGACCATCAGCGTGTAGGACAGGGATATTCGCGCCAAGGCCCTCGAATCGACTTACCCCCGTGTCCATGGCTGCCCGAAAGCCCGTCCAGTGCCGGTCCCGATACTCCCCTGGAACGATGACATCGAGTGACCGACCGAGAATCGCCTCTTCGGCATGCCCGGTGAGTGCTGCAGCCGCCTCGCTCCAGTAGACGATCACGCCGTCGCGATCCACGAGCACAACAGCTTGGCCGGCGTGCCTCGGTGGCCGGTCGCCCTCAGATGGTTGGTTCATCGCAGGAGTGTTCGTTGCCTTCGCTGGGTGTGATCCACAGCATGGTCACGCCGTCGGGGGCATCGTTGGAGTGCCAATGGCCTCGCGGCACAATGGCGACCTGGCCTGGCTGGAGCGTTCGCGTCGTGCGGTCAGCGCCCTCGAGCAGCGTGAGCTCCGATTGGCCAGCCAGAATAAGAAGCAGCTCGTCACCTCCGCCGTGGAACTCCCAAGGCGGGCGCCCCTTGAACGCGGCGACACCGCCAGTGCAACCGTTGAATCCGAAGGTTCCGATCGGGCTCTCTGGCTCGGCATTCAGGCTGGCAAGGTCGACTTGCGCCATCTCGACGATCGCTTCGCGATCGAGGTCGTAGACGGTCAGCACGTTCCTCCCCGCGAGTCGCTGTGTGGAACCTCGTGTAGCGCCACGATAGACGACGGGTCACTCTCGACGGCCGCTGCGATTCCCGTGGCGGACTGCCCCTTATCGTTCGCCAAGAGCGTCCCTCCGTGACGGTGCCACGAAACGCCGGTTACCAGGCTGCCCTCGGCGCCCCTTCGGTTCCGTGACCGAGGGACCGGCGGGCGGGGTGACCCTTGCCGATTTCGTCCGGTGGGGTGGGCTGCGGACAAGCGCTCGGGCTCGGGAGTTGTCCTTCGGGTATGAGGTTAGCTGGGGACAGGGCAGCGGGACCTCGCTTGGCGTCTCGTTATCGCGGTCGGTGTTCTGTTCCTTGGCCCGGTGTGATGAAGAGCATTCGGCATGGTTGAGCGATGTCGGCGGTATGCCAGACGTTGCGAGGATTGATGGCCGCCTGTCCGTCGGTCAGGTTGACACGGTGTTCAACGCCGTCGACTTCCTGCACGAGCGTCATATTTCCCGTGACGACAACGACGACCTCCTCGCCGGCGGGATGCCGTTCCCAGGTTGTCCAGCTCGAGTCGCCGGTGCCGATCATCACGAGTCGCCCTTCGTCACCGTCGGACCCGTGTTCCGTGGTGTATCGAGCGAGGAAGTCCGGGGTCCACTCGAAGTCCGGAATGGGAATGGCTCGCGACCCCAGGCCGAGATGAACGTGAGTTGTCGACAGATCGAAGCCTGACTGCGTCATGACACCTCCTTCTCTAATGGGTTGCTGGTCGGACGAGACATGAGAGTCCGACAAGCAAAGGTTTGTAACCATCCACTGATCATGTGGCGAGGGGCTGGGCGAACCACCACTGATTGCCCTCGAGGTCGAGTACGCCGTAGCTGCGCACGCCATAGGGCTGGTCGGCCAGCTCTTCGGTAATGGTCGCGCCCTCGCCCTCCGTCCGGGCGAAGTGCCCGTCCACGTCATCGAACGTGCACGTAGATGCCGAAGCTCGAGCGGTCGGCGCGCCGAAAGCCGTCGGGGGTGGCGAGCATGACGACGCCGTCGGTGAGCTCGACCTCGCCGTGGCCGAAGCGACCGTCAGGGTGGTGGCCGCGCCGCCGCTCGCGACAGCCAAACACGCGGACGAGCCAGTCGATCGCGGCGTCGCCATCCTCGTAGTAGAGGTACGGCGAGACGGTGGGGTAGGTGCGGGTGTCGTAGGTGACCATGCCGAGAGCATGCGCCACCGCTGTCGACACCGTGCTGTGGACATTTCAAGAAGATCGGGGATGTGTGACTTGACAAACCCGCCCTGAGGTGCGAGAATGAGGGCATGGAGCGCATCACGGTCAATGGGCTCGCCAACCAGATCGATGACGAGCACGACGCGTACGCGTTCCTTGAGGGGTTGCGCTGGGGTAACCGTCCGGTGTGTCCGCATTGCGACAGCGAGCGGGTGTTCTACCTGAACCCGGTGAACGGGCGAAGCCGCAAGACGCGCACCGGGGCGGCCTCGCAGCGTCGGGTTTGGAAGTGCGGAGCGTGCCGCAAGCAGTTCTCGGTGCTGACCGGGACGATTTTCCACGGAACGAAGATTCCGCTGCGAACGTGGCTGTTCGTGATTTTCGAGATGTGCGCCAACAAGAACGGGATCGCCGCCCGCGAAATCGAGCGCAAGTACGGGCTGACGCCTAAGTCCGCTTGGTTCATGACCCAACGGATCCGTGAAGCTATGCGGCGGGAGCCACTGGCGGGGCTGCTCTCAGGCGTGGTGGTAGCGGACGAGACGTACATCGGTGGCGACCCGCGGAAGATGAACCGCAAGGCCCGCGCTGGGCGCGACTTCGGGACCGGCCGCGGAACGCACAAGACGATGGTGCTGACGCTGATCGAGAAGCACTCCGGGGAAGCCCGGTCGCGGGTGATGCCGACCGTGACCGGCATGAACCTGGCCCAGATATTCAAGGAGCACGTGGACACCGCCCAGTCGCTCCTGTGGACCGACAAGCTGCCAGCGTACGTGGAGCCGGGACGCCCATTCGTGACCCACGAAACGGTGGATCACTCGGCCGACGAGTACGTGAGCCCGACCGGTGCAACGACGAACCCCGCTGAGGGGTACTTCTCACAACTCAAACGGTCGATCGACGGCACCCACCACCACGTCAGCCGCCGTCACCTGGCCCGCTACTTAGCCGAGTACGACTACCGGTACTCCACCCGCAAGCTCAACGACACGCAGCGCACGCGGAAGCTGGTCGGTCAAGTCGGCGGTAAGCGGCTCACCTACCGGCCACTGAAAGACGGGCGCGCCTGATCACCCAGCAGGCGGTGCGAAGAGCTAGAATATAGCTACTGACCGCTCCGTGGAGCCTGCCGGAATCGAACCGGATCCGGGGGTGCCAATCCCCCGGGAGTGGACCACTCACTCTCAGGCCCCAAGGGGTGGTCCAGCCGAGAGATGCCAACTCCCGGCCGGATCCTGTGGGTCAGTTAATTGGTGGTGGCGGCATGAGTCACCTCCTTGTCAAAGTAGCAACGTTCGGATAGTAGCCCCCTGGAAAACCAGGGGGCTACGTCCGTTTCGTCAGCATAGGCGCGGCCAACGTTCCGCGGGTGGACCATGTTCGCGGCGGTACTGAACGAACTGGTATGTTGTGGGCAACGTTGCAGCAAGGAGAAACCATGACTGACGTAACGCCCACACTGACAGATGGACCGCCTATAGTAAGTTCTAACAGTGAGGCGGTTGTCAAACCGCCCAAGTCGGAGTACCCCTTCGTGTGGGACGACTTAGACGGCGCCATCAAGATCGTTGAGGTAGCGCAACGATGTGGAGGCGAGACAGATAACGCCTCTATCGCTCAGCGGCTCGGTGCAAACCCGAATAATGGCGCGTTCCGAAGCAAGATAGGTGCGGCTCGCCTGTACGGCTTCATCGGACCGAAGAAGGGGACGATCACGGTCACCGAACTAGGTGCGAGTGCACTGCGACCCGAGACGCGTGGCAGCGCCTACGTGACAGCGTTCCTCAATGTGCCGCTGTTCGCCAGGCTCTATGACTTGTACAAGGTGGGGACGCTTCCTTCCCCTGAAGATCTTGAAGCCAGGATGCGAACGCTCGGGGTTCCGGCGAGTAGTGTTCGCATAGCCCGCTATCAGTTCCAGCGGGCGGCCAAGCAGGCCGGCTTCTTCTCGGCAGGCAGTGAACGACTAGTTAAACCGTCTGTCCATGAGTTGACGGCAGAGAGCTCCAATAAGCTGGCAGGCGACGTGGGACCTGAAGATACTGGAGACGGCCTAACGCAGGAGATCGGCATGAAACATGAGATGATCGTCTCCCTGTTCCGCGATCTACCCGACAAGGATGCCCAATGGGATGCCAACAACCGGCAGGCTTGGGAGAAGATGCTCAAGGCCACACTCGACTACCTGTATCCTGCACCTTCCCTGGACCCCAACGGAGCGGGGTCCCGCGATGACCGTGCCATCACCGAGCCTTTGAGCGACCATGCCAGCCCAGCCGAACCCTGAGATGGACAAACCGGTCCGGATCCCTCTCCACCCGGCGGACGCGTTGCGGGCGCTTTTGGCCGTCGAGCCAGAGGATAACCCGGAGCCGCCTGACGCTAGTCCTGCTCGTCCAGGAAGGAAAACAGGTCGATGATTTCGGATGGCGGATGAGGTGCCACCGGCGCCACAGAAGCCACCGCGGGAAGCAGATCGTTGTCTTCCTCGATCCGCAACATCCGAATATCTCTGACCGAAGGGCCGAACCAGGAGAACCGCTTTGCCATTTCCTGTGCGGCCAGTACGACAACCACGGGTGTTACGTCGTCGCTGCTGAATTGCAGCGAGCCTTGCTTCCAGGTGAACCCATAGCCCGCTAGGAAGTCCCTGATGTCCCTGTAAGCGGCGCGCCAACTGGCACCGCCGTAGTGCTCCTTCAGGGCGCTTGTGTCCATGTCGAACGCTATGGCGTA
Organism: uncultured Acidimicrobiaceae bacterium; assembly: GCA_963834725.1. Taxonomy (GTDB): domain Bacteria; phylum Actinomycetota; class Acidimicrobiia; order Acidimicrobiales; family Palsa-688; genus PALSA-693. Next base: position 13,770 of record CAWICN010000002.1, on the reverse strand, counting down.
CACCCTCCGACGCTCCCCCCCGGCCACCGTGGGCCAGTTGGCCTCCGGTGGGCGTGCCTCTGTCATCGTCATGGCGGCATTCTCGCGCTCCTGAAACTCACTGCTAGGTGATCCATTGTCCACCTCAAGGTGTGGGTTTGTCAAGTCACACATCCCCAGAAGATCCATAATGTCCACACGACGCTGTCGACTGTCGGATCGTACGATCCCGGTTATGGGAGGAGGACGACGTTCGCCGGACGGATCGCCTCTATGCGCTGGTCGAGGAGCTCCGCAGCCGAGCCCCCCGGCCCGTGTCCCGCGGCGAACTGGCCGCGACGCTCGAGGTGACGGCACGCACGGTCGAGCGCGACATCCTCGCCTTGCAGCAGGCGGGCGTGCCGATCTGGTCGCAGCGGGGCCGCGGCGGTGGTTATGCGCTCGACGAGCGGTGGAGCCTCCCGCCTCTAAACTTCGACGCCACCGAAGCGTTGGCGGTCATCTCGGCCCTCGCGGCGGCGCGAACGCTCCCGTTCGCGGAGGCGGGGCGCCGGGCGGAGCAGAAGATTCTCGCCGCCATGCAGAGCGGGGAAGCGGCCCGTGCGCTCGAGATCGCTGGACGGCTACGTCTCGGCGACTTCGGCCGGAGGGGTGCCCGTGACATCGTGGCAGCCATCGAGCGCGCCGTGGTCGGACGGTCGGTGGTCGAGATCGGCTATCGCGACTGCGGGGGCCGCGTCACCGCCCGAGCCGTCGAGGCCCACGGCTTACAGATCACACCTGACGGTTCGTTTCTCGTGGCGTGGTGCCGCCCGCGCGACGACGTCCGCGAGTTCCGTCTAGATCGCATCGTGTCCGTTCGCGAGACCGGCGAAACGGCGCCGGTGCGCCAAATCGAAGGAGGCATCATGGCCAAGAGCTGGGGCGCGCCCAGGAAACTCGACCACCAGACCGGCTCCTACCCGGCCTACGCCCGAGCGGTCGCGAACGCACTGGAGGGGGTGGCGACGACCACCCGCGCCGGGGTCAGCACCCACAAGGTCGGCGGTGAGTCGTTCCTGCGCGTCGACGAACACGACGGCTCGGCCGTGGTCGACGGTCAGACAATCGTGCTGCGCACCATCGGCCGTGACGACCTGCGCGGCCTGATTGAAACCGCGTGGGCCGAGCGGGCGCCGAAGGTAGCGGTGACGACACACCGGCGAACCCGCGCCCGCTGGGCGAAGCAGCCCGCCATCACCTTGGACGACATCCGCAAGGTCATCCTTGCCCTGCCGGGCGCGGTCGAGGGGCCAATCTGGGGTAACGAACCCGGGTTCCTCATCGGCACCGACAAGAAGACGCGTTTCGCTCGGTACGGGCCTCCCGAGGCCGGTCGTCCCGGCAACCTTCTTCCCCCCGACGATGAGAACACGCTGGTGATCCTCCGCTGCGAGCAGCGGCCCGCGCTCCTGGCGGCACGACCCGACCGGTGGTTCACCACCCCCCACTACGGCGACCCAACAGAGCCCGGTGCCGTAATCACCCGCCTCCCGGAGCATCGAGGACCCGACGACCTAGCCGAAATCGCCGAAATCCTCGAAGACGCGTGGCGCGAGGTCGCGTCCCCAGACCTCATCGCGCAACTCGACAGCCGTCCCCATGAAACGCGTCCCGCCGGTTGACCCACACCCCTCAACCTGCCCCGCGACCCCGACCGAACGCCGTACCGCGACACCAGTCGGCCGCGAAAGGTGTCCCATATCAGCGGCTCATAATCCCTGTGGTCAGGGCGCCCCTGACCTCCTGCGAGCGCACGTACGTTCACGACGCCGGTGCCGCCGCTGCCCCGTTTGACCAGGCAACCCCCTACGGTGCCGGCCGGCCGGGGGTCATGTCGAACGCGTGAGCGTGTCACACAGGATCGTCATCCGGTACGAACCGCCGGTCTACCAGCACGTCCCGGGAGTCGTTCCGTAAGCTCTTGGCTACCGGGACAGCCTTGCGGCACGTCAGCTGAACGAGGGTTCGCTCGCGGAAGGCAGCGGGGAGCGTTCGGGAGCGGCCTGACAGCGCGCCCTGAGCCGGCACAGAGGATGAAGGTAGGGCTATTCGGTATCCACCCGCTGATGATGGGTGGGGGGTTACGTTCAGCTTGCCTGGATCTGGTGTGACTCCTGAAGCGGCTGATGGTCAGCTGGCTTGTCTTTACAACGATTTTCGTCGGCCGGTTCCAAGGTGGTGGTGCCGCCGGTTGAGAGTGGCGGATCGCCCTGCGGGAACAGGACGATCCACCGTGCCGCTGGAGAGCGGCTGCGCCACCCCAAACCGAACAATGAAAGGCAGGGATGGCGTTGACAATCGTAGGTACCTAGCGCCCCGTGACTGGTGGCGTGGACACCCATCTGGACTTGAACGTCGCCGCCGCGCTGGACGGGATCGGCGGTCTGTTGGGCGTCGAGCAGTTCCCGACCACTCCGGCGGGGAACAAGGCGCTGCTGGTCTGGTTGAAGAGCTTGGGGGGCGTGGTCAAGGTGGGTGTGGAGGGCACCGGGTCGTATGGGGCACCGCTGGCCCGATACCTCCGTCGGGCCGGGGTGGCCGTGGTCGAGGTGGACCGCCCGAACCGCCAGGAACGACGGCGCAGGGGCAAGACCGATGTGGTCGATGCCATCGAGGCGGCCAGGGCGGCCCAGGGTGCACGTCAGCTTGGAGCGGCCAAGACCCGGGACGGAAATGTGGAGGCGATCCGGGCGCTGGTGGTGGCGAAGCGGTCGGCGAAGTCGACCAAGATCAAGACCCTCAACCAGATCCGCCATTTGGGTTTCACCGCCCCTGAGGAGATCCGCCGAACGCTCCAAGGCCTCACCAGCAAGATGGTCGCCCGACGGGCGGCGACCATGCGCCCTCGAGCGGGGAGCGACCCCGTCGTTTCGGCGACCAAGACCGCGCTGCGGGCGTTGGGCCGGCGGGTGCTGGCCCTCGACGCGGAGACGGCCGGGATCGACCGGCTGCTCACCCAGCTCCTGCGAGAAGGTCACGAGGATTCTGCTATCGCTCTACGGGGTTGGCATCGACAGCGCGGCCGCCCTGTTGGTAGCTGCCGGCGACAACCCCGACCGGCTCCGCTCCGAGCCTTCCTGGGCGCGGCTGTGCGGGGTCGCTCCCATCGAGGCCTCCTCGGGCAAGGTCGTCCGCCATCGGCTCAACCCCGGAGGTGACCGCCAAGCCAACGCCGCGCTGTGGAACATCGTGATCACCCGCATGAGCTCCGACCCCCGCACCCGCCGCTACGTCGAGCGGAGAACCAAGGAAGGCCTGTCCAAGAAGGAAATCATCCGTGTGCTCAAGCGCTACGTCGCCCGCGACGTCCACTACTACCTCAAGCCGCTCTGAGCACCCACCTGGCTGGCGGGTCTGACCCCAGAGCCGGCTGACACCCCGGACACCCGGAGTTGTCCTCAGAACGATCCGTCGACCCGCCGCCGGCCCACACGATCTTCGTCACGCGGCAACCGTTGCTGGCCTCCTAAGAGCCTGCCCCCAGTGGCCCATCTGTGTCCTGCCGCAACCCCCGCCGACGACCCGACCACCGGAACCAAAATCGCACCTTGACAACCCCTAGGAGCATCGATCTGGGTCAATCGATACCCGCAGGTTCTGGGATGGTTTCCGCTGATCTTTTGGGGCACCCGGGAGGGCTGCCGAGGGTTAGGGAATCGAATCTGGTCGTGGCGGTCTGGGCTCGCCGGCGATAGTGGGTCCACGCCGTTCGCGTGCGAGGTGGGCGGGTGCAATTCCACAGAACCGGTGGATGTTGCGCGTCATGTGGGGTTGGTCTGCGTACCCAGCGGCCGCGGCTGCGCCCGCGAGTTGCGCCCCAGCGTCGATGGCGCGGACGAAACGTTGCAGCCGCACGACCTGTTGGTACAACTTCGGCGGCAGGCCCACGTCCGCCGAGACGAGGCGTCGAAGCTGTCTCCCGCTGATGTCGTGCGCGACCGCGACCTCATCAACCGACCGGCCGGCCAGCAACTTCACCGGCCGCGCATGTTCTGGGATCAGGCGTGATGGAGCGGATCCAGATGTCCCTCCCGTCTGCGTCGATCAGCCGGCTCGCCCTCTTGGAGCCCAGAACGGCGTCTGCCGGCAGAGTCCGGTTGCGTAGCAGCGACGCCGGCGTTCCGAAGGCGGCGGCAACCGCAGCGGGACGGAACCGTATGCCTTGCAGATGGGCGCCCGCGGCCAGGGCGGGGAGTGCCACCTGGTCATGGAGTCCGGTCACCTCCATCTGTCCGGTGTCGTAGATGATCAGGTCGGCGTGACCATCTGGCAGCACGCGCTGGACACGGTCGGCGCTGACTCGCTGTTCCCAGCAGCAGGCGACCACCTCCTCCCAGCCCGATGGCGGCGCCCACTCTCGGTAGATGTCCGTTTCGTTCAAGACATGACCAGCTTCGCGCGTCATGCTCACCTATATGTAAGCAGAGGAGAAGGAGACGTGAAGATCGAGTTCCTCGCGACCGTGGCCGTGATCGCGCCGGATCCGGCATGCAGCCACCAGCTGTATGTCGAAACCCTCGGCCTGCCGCTGCACGGCGAGGGCGACGGGTATCACCACAGCGAGCAGATCGCCGGCTGCAAGTCCTTCGGGATCTGGCCGCTATCCCAAGCCGCGAAGGCGTGCTTCGGCACCGACCAGTGGCCTTCGGAGCGGCCGGTGCCGCAGGTCAGCATCGAGTTTGACGTCGCCGACGCCGCTACCGTCGCCTCGGCCGCAGAAGAACTCGAGCAGGCAGGCTATGAGCTGCTGCACGGACCTCGTGAGGAACCGTGGGGTCAGACCGTCGCCAGGCTGCAGTCACCGGAGGGCGCGATCGTCGGCGTCTCGTACGCTCCCGTGCTACACAACTGACGCCAGCTGATCGATCGGCCGGGAGCTTCACCCGGATAAGCGCCCAGCCGCCGGCGGTGGAGGGCGACGGACTTTTGTCGTTCGGGGACGCTGCTTTCGAATTTTGGGGCGCTTTTCGTCTGTGTGCGCGTTGATTCTCGGGCCGGTGGCCGCCCCGGGGATGACGGCTGCGGTGGGTACCCGTCCGGCCACGGCTGAGCGTGAGGTACTGGCACCGAGTCGCCCGCTCAGCTGGACGGCTCTGAGAGCAACGCGCAGTTCAGGATCTGTGCGAGCCAATGCTCGTATTGGTCTGGCGTCCATTGCCGCTCCCCGATGAGGGCGTGATGGGTGTGGGGGTTGGCGATGGTCCACATGACGTCGGTCGCCATCGTCTCAGTCAGACCCGGTCGCAGCGCCCCTTTGCGAGCCAGGGACCGCGCCAGCCGCCGCTGATCTTTGTAGCGGGCTTGCTGTTGGTTACGGTACAGGTCGGCGATTTCGGGGTCGGAGCTGGCCGCCGCGGCGAGGACCTGGTAGACGGTGGCGATACGGTCGCCGATCTGGGTGGCCAGGGCCGCGAACAGCGCCAGCTGCCGCCGGGGGTCGTCTTCCTGCTCGATGGCTTGCCATTGCCCTCGACGTTGTAAGGGGGTGGCGTCCTCGTCGCCCACGACGCGCGCGGCGAGAAGTTCGGTGAGGAGGGCGCGCTTGGTACCGAAGACGGCGTACACGGTCTGGACGGCCACGTCGGCTTCGTCGGCGATGGCGGAGATAGTTGTAGCGGCGTAGCCATCGCGGGCGAACAGTGTCTCGGCGGCGTCGAGCAGACGATGGCGGGTGGCCAGGGCCTTGCGGGCCCGTCGGCCAAGACTGGGCTTGACAGGTTCTCGCATGTGGCTAGAGTATCCCACTATTGATAGATGAGACATCTATTAACTGGAGGGAGCGGGGCGATGAGGATCACGATCGTGGGCGCCGGGCCGGGGGGCATGTTGGCCTCCTTGCTACTGGTCCGGGGCGGCCACGAGGTGGTCCTGTTGGAGCAGGACCGGCTGCATTCGGCCGCCGACGTGGAGTCGGCCGCGGCGTCGGCGTACCGGCCGACGGCACCCCAGATCGTTCAGCCCCATGCGGTGATGGCCCGGTGTCGAGAGCTCCTGCGCGAACGACTCCCGGATGTGTACCGGTGTCTGGTGGCGGCCGGCGTGGTCGAAGTCCCGATATCGGACTGGATGCCCGCCACCCTGGCTGATCGTTCCGCCCGTCCGGGCGACGACCGGCTGTGCCCGCTGATGACCCGACGGTCAACCCTGGACTGGGTGCTGCAACAGGCTGTGATGGACCAGCCGGGCATCGAGGTGCGGCTGGGGGTGCGGGTGGTCGGTCTGCTGGCTCGACCGGGGCGGCCGCCGCACGTGATCGGAGTCCGCACCGACCAAGGCGAGCTGCCTTCCGATCTGGTGATCGACGCCGCCGGTCGGCGCACCCCCCTTGACCGCTGGCTCGACGACATCGGGGCAGCGCCGCCGGCAACCCGGTCGGCAGAGTGCGGGGTGGCCTATTTCAGCCGTCACTACCGACTTCGCCCAGACGCCGAGCTGCCCGGCCTTCCCACAACTCGGATCGTGGCCGGCCTCGACGAGTTCACGCTGGCCGTCTTCGGCGCCGACAACGGCGCCATGCAGCTGGCCATCGTTCCCCTGGCGGTCGACCGTCGCTTCGGGCGGGCCAGGGACCCAGAGGTCTATACGGCTGTGTTGCGTACCGTCCCCGTCTGTGCCGCCTGGCTGGAGGCGCTTGACCCGATTAGTCCGGTGTTTCAGATGGTCGGGCCGCGGAACACCCTGCGCCGCCTGGTAGTCGATGGCGATCCTGTTGTCACCGGGCTGCACGCCATCGGTGACTCGGTGTGCACCACCAACCCGACCTTTGGCCGTGGCCTCAGTCTGGCCATGTGGGGCGCGGTCGACCTCGCCGACATCATCGACGAGCACGCCGACGACTGGATCGAGCAGGCACTCGCTTTTGACGAGCGAATCGCCGAGCATGTCGCGCCGTACTATGACGAACAGGCCACGGTTGACTCCCTCCGGCTCGCCACGCTGCGCCACGCCGTCCTGGGCGAACCTATCCCTGAGCTGCCACCACCCGACTCGGACCGGATCACCTTCACCCAGCTGCGGGTGGCCGCCTCGTTCGACCCCACCGCCTTTCGCTCCTTTTGGAAGCTCATGTTCATGCTCTGCCAACCCGACGAGATCTACCGCGACCACCAAGTCGTGGCCAGTGTCCACGACACCCTGAGGTCCAACGGCATGGAAGCGCTCCAGCTCCGGGGACACCTCGACCCCCTCATCGTTCAACCAACCCGCCCCCAGCTGCTCACCGCGCTCGCCACCGCCCCGACGCTGTCTGAGCCTACACGTCTGTGGAGCTACTCATGGCTCCGCCGCAATCCAGCCGGTCACGATTTGGCGTAATGCGCCCCTCCGGGGTGGGGCCATAACAACAACGGTGTAACGACCACCCTAACATGCCGGGTCTGTGCCCGGTCGAGAGAGGAGAGGTAGTGACGACCGACCTGCAGGATTCGATAGTGGCTGTGGAGGGCGGCGGGCCGGGCCCGGCGGGCCCCGCAGTGGATGACAGGGGACCGCGGTACGACACCCCGATGGCTGATCGCCGGGTAGGTAGGCGATGTGCTGTGGTTGCAGTGTCAGGCGACCCGCGCCGTGACTAGTGGGGCGGCACGGAACTGTCCGCCGGTAATCCCACACTTGTAGTTCGCTGGCGGTCACGATGAAGGCGGGTGGAGTCTGGACTTGTGGAGGTCAGGTTGGCTCGCCCGCCGTCGGTGTTTGTTCGAGATCTCAGTCCTGACGAGGCGATGAAACTGCGGAGGATCTCGCGCCAGTCGAAGGTGTTCGCCTTGCGTCAGAGGGCACAGATTGTTCTTGCATCTGATTCGAAGGTCGGCGTTCCTGAGATCGCACGGGTTTTGCAGACCGACGAGAACCAGGTGCGACGGGTGATCGCCGAGTTCAACGCGGACGGGATGGAGTCGCTGCGCCCTCCTACCGGGGGCGGGCATCCGAGGAGGATCGATGACGACACCCGGGAGGCCATCCGGGCCATCGCCCTCGCCCGTCCCTGTGATCTCGGCGAACCGGGCACCCGCTGGTCGTTGAGCAGGTTGCGCCGTTACCTGGTCCGCCACAGGCTGGTCACGACGATCTCGAAGGAGCATCTGCGTCGGCTGTTGAACCGGATGGGGATCACCGCCCAGCGGACTCGCACCTGGAAGTGGTCCAACGATCCGCTCTACGAGCTGAAAAAGCAGTGGGTGCTGGGCGCCTACAAAGCAGCCGAGGCGGGGGCGCTGGACGGGGTCCTGGTCAGCTTCGACGAGTGTGGCCCTATCTCGCTCAGGCCGCACCCCGGTCGGGGTTGGTTCGCCACCAAGCGACCGGCCCGCCAGCGGGCCACCTACAAACGGACCAAAGGTGTGCGCAAGCTGCTGGGCGCCTACGACGTGGGCGCCGACCGACTGTGGGGGCATCTCGAGGCCCGGTCGGTCGACGCCAAGGTGGTGCTGGAGTTCCTCAAGCACATCCGCCGCCGCTACCCATCCGAGGTTCAGCTCTACATCGTCATGGACGGCCTCTCCGCTCACTGGACCCAGGAGATCCGTGACTGGGCGGTGAACAATCACGTCGGCCTGCTGCCCACGCCGACTAACGCCAGTCACCTCAACCGGATCGAGTGCCACTTTTGGGCCTACGTCGAGTTCGTCATCAACGGCTCCGACTACCACAGCTGGACCGAGTTCTCCAAAGCCACCCAGGCCTACATCCGCCGACGCAACCGCGACCGCCACGACCCGCTCATCCGCGAACTCGAGAAGCGCCGCAAAGTCGCCTGATGAGTTACCGGCGGAACGAAAGGTGCCGCCCCACTAGCTTTTGGGCTGCCGCGATCTCGATCTCTGTGCGCGCCTGAAAGTATCTCGCTCGGGCATCCTTCGCCCCGAAGTGCCGGACTTCTTCAAAGCCGTGGCGCCCTAGCAGTTCATCCATCTCGTGGGGTGTGAACAGACTGACGAACGGCTCGCCCCACTCAGTGGCGATCGAGCGCATGGCAGAGGTGATCTCCACGGCCCTTTGGTCGAGGATGGCGTCCGGCTGGTTGTATGTCAACACCACCCGCGTTCCGCCGGCAGATTGGGCCATCATCGCCAGGGTGGCGTCGATCGCGGCGAGGCTCAGGTACATGGTGACGCCGATCCATGAGTACACGGCCGGGCAGGCGAAGTCGAAGCCGGCAGTCTCCAACCCTTCTCGAAGTGTTTGGTGTTCGAAATCGACCGCGACGTAGATCAAGTTGGCAGGGACCGCTAAGCCGAGCTCACCTAGGCGGTTCTTCTTCCACGACTGGGTGGAGGGGTGGTCGACCTCGAAAACCCGCACACGATCACCGAGGTCCCGGCGCCGCTCAGCAAACGTGTCGAGCCCCGCGCCCAGGACGACGTATTGACCGACCCCACGACTGACCTCGTCATCTACGACATCTTCGGCAAGTCGGGCCCGAACGCACATCCAGCGGCTGAAGGCGAGCAGATTTGGGCCAGGTATCTCGGTCAACAACCGCTCCTTCAGCTCGTTGCCCTGCTCGCCGGCGATCCTCAAGGCTAGATAATCGTCGAGGACCCACGGAGGCGATTCGCTCCGATGCAGGTCCCGTGCGACAGCTGTCAGAACGGCCGTGCGGCTGGGTCCTGCACCATGATCGTCCACAGAGGGCGATCGTAGTGATCGGCAACCTACGAGCACCGCCGGACCGCAACCGCCCCCTCGAGGCAGCACGTACGCAGTCGTCCCTACCTGTCGAGTGCGTCACATAATGCTCGCCTCAAGTCTCCCACTATGACGATGGGTCAAGCGTCCTCTACCGCCGGCTTTGGGCGCGCTATCCGAGCCCTTCCGGAGCGACGGAGGCTGCCTCCGGCGAGCGCACGTACGTTCACCGCGCCGGGAGCGTCGCTGTCTCGCTTGACCGCTTACGGAACCCCTTGCGGCGCGGCCAGCTGGGTGGTCGTGATCGAACACTGTGCGTGTCACGCGATCGGTCAGCGGGCGGCGACAGTCCCAGTGCAGAAGGGAACATGATCCTCCCGAAGGTCCGGGACCCCCCGGTTCGTCACCTTCCGCCGATGTGGGAGCACTTCGTGAAGGTCCCCTCCAGCCAGCACCACAGCTCCCCGAAATCGACCTCGGCCTCGGCGCCGGGCTCATGCAACTGCACCACGCTCACCCCCCGAGCCACATTGGCCAGCTCCCGACGGCGGCGGCCCACATAGGCCCGCACCGTCGAAGCCGCCACCGTCGCCTGATGCTCGTCACACAGCCGCTCCCATATCCGCTTCGCCGTGTGCCGCTGCTTGGGCGGGGCATCCTCATCCAGGATCCGATCGATCACCGCCTTCCACTGCCCCCAGCACCGGGGCCGCCCGCTCAGGCCTCTTGCGCTCCGGCGGCACCGCCGAAGCCAACGCCTGGCGCACCACCCGGCGGTGCACGTGATACTTCACGGCCAGAGCCCGGATACTGAGCCCCCGGTCCCGATTATCTCTGCGTAACTTCTCGAACAGCTCCACCCTCGACATGTCCTTCCTCCCTCGGTAGCGGGTCTTGGGCGACTACGCACCGTAGGGACAGGCGGTTGGGGGTGGGGCCACTTCAAACCTGCCCCATCACAAGTGGCCTCAGTGGGGCCAGATCAGGATGTCATTCCCAGCTGGCAACACGACGGGGTGATCGGCTGGCAGCGGGAGAAGACCGACGTCCCCGACGACCATGACTGGCCGGCGTACGTAGCCAAGCTGACCGCACTCGCCGATCAGTTCAGATAGTACGATCCGTCATATCAGGGCCGGATCCCCGAATCGGGGCCTGGCCCGAGGCGTGCACGGTTCCCGTGTCTTTGTCGTCGGCTGCTGTCGCGGTCGCGTCGTATTGTTTGTCGATATGGGATGGAGATCGGTGTGGTCGTCGGGCGTGCTGGGTTGGATCCGGTGGGGTCTGACGGCGGTGTGGTGGTTGGTACTGGCCGTGGCGGGGGTGCTGGCGGTGGTGGTCGTGTACGGGCTGGTGCAGCCGGCCCGGATGCGGGTGTCCATGCCGGCGGTGTTGGCCATGGCGGCGATAACTGGGAGCGTTCGGGGTGGCGGCTCGGCACGGGTGGTTGTGTCGAGCGGTTCGCTCAGGGTGGGAGTCTCGCCCGGTGCTGCTGGTGGCCTTCGCGGTGATCCTCATCGAGATCGCCGTGCTAGGGCTCATCGTCTTTCAGTTGCGGGGGCTGGTGGCGCCCATGTCGGCTGGTCGGCCGTTCGGGGCCGGGGCGGGCAGGCGGGTGCGGTGGATCGGGGTGGCCGTGCTGGTGGGTGAGCTGGTTCGGGCTGGGGTGCTGCTCGCCGGGGGTTGGTGGGCGCAGGCGAGCCTGAGGGTGCCGGGGGTGCGCTTTCGTCATCCGTTGCTCCTGCAGTCCGATGTGCTGGTGCTCGGGGTGGTGCTGGTGCTGCTAGGGGGCCTGTTCGACGTGGGGGCGCGGCTGCAGCAGGACCAGGATCTGACGATCTGAGAGGAGTTGGGCACGTCATGCCGATCGTGGTGCATCTGGACTGGTTGCTGGCCGAGCGGGGTCTGACGTTGAGCGAACTGGCTCAGCGGGTGGACATCACTGTGGCCAACCTGTCGATCCTGAAGAACAACCGGGCTCGGGCCATCCGTTTCTCCACCCTCGAAGGGCTGTGCCGGGAGCTGGACTGTCAGCCGGGGGAGCTGCTCAGCTACCAGCCGGGTCGGGTGGGCGGTCGGCGGCGTCTGCGACGTCGCGGCGGCGAGGCGGCCTGACCGCCATATTGACTATCGATATGCTCGGGCGTATTGTTCATCGAGATGTTGTGGTTTTGGGTCGGTCGTGCAGACCGGGTCGACGGGGGCCGGCCCGACGGGTACGGGTCGTTGAGCGTTCAGCCCGGTGTCATTCCAGCGCCACCGTCGACCGTGCCTGGATGCTCCCGATCACAAACGAGTGGGGCAGGCTGATGGGGGGCGCCTGGAGGCGTCGGTGTTGGCGGGTGACGGTCATGTCAGCGAGCTTGGTCGCGGCCGTCGCGGTGGCGGGGTGCGGGTCCTCGGGTAGGTCCTCGGCGCTCTCGGCCGCGGGTCGGTCACCCAAGTGCCGGAACCATCCGGGCTGTCTGTCACCCCAGCAACTGCGAGTCGCCTACGGCTTCCAGTCGCTCATCGATCACGGCATCGACGGCCGGGGCCAGATGGTGGTCATTGTCGATCCCGCCGTGTCCCCTGGATCGGCCGGGACTAGCAATATCAACCAGGACTTGGCCCAATACGACCGTCGCTTTGACCTGCCTTCGGCGCCCGTGGAAGTTGTTTCTCCTCCCGGAGGGCCGGCGCGGTCGTCGTTGGCCACCCAGGAGGAGGTCTTGGACGTAGAGACCGTCCACGCGGTGGCGCCCGGCGCCTCCATCCGGGTCGTTTTGTACACCGAACCCCAGACGGGTCCGTCCGCCGCCGCGGTCGGTCTTTATCTCGACGCCCTGCGCTACGCCGTCGACCAGAACGGGGAGGTGATCTCGCTCAGCGAGATCATCAGCGAAGCCTGCTTCAGCCCGGCCCAAGAACAAGAGCTGCACGCCTTGTTTCAGTCCGCCCGCGACCGTCACGCCACGGTGGTGGCCGGATCCGGAGACCTAGGGGCGGCCGCTCAGCCCTGTAACGATCTGGTCGGGAACAACCCGTCGTTCACCCCGATCAAAGGGGTCGGGCTCCCCGCCTCTGACCCGCTCGTCACGGCCGTGGGTGGCACCACGCTGAACATCGATCCCTCCACGGGCAGCTACCGGGGCGAGACCGCCTGGAGCACGCCGGCCCCTCCGGCCACCCGCTCTCCGTCGAACGCGTCGGGCGGAGGTTTCAGCCGCTTTTTCGCCCCGCCCCCTTACCAAAACGGGATCGGCAGAATCAGCGTTCGGCGGGGCATACCCGATGTGGCCGCCGACGCCGATCCCGCCCGCGGTCTGGCGCTGGTCACCCAACGCCAGGGCACTACCAGAATCGGTGCCGGCGGAGGAACCAGCGCCTCTGCCCCCCTGTGGGCCGGGCTGGTCGCATTGGCCGACCAGGACGCCGGCCGCCCGCTCGGATTCCTCAACAACGCCCTGTATCGCATCGGGACCGGATCCAACTATATCAAGGCCTTCCACGACATCACCACCGGAACCAACACTGTGACCTTCTCATCCACCTCGATCATCGGTTACCAGGCCACAAAAGGCTGGGATCCCGTTACCGGGTGGGGCAGCCCGAATGCCCAGATACTCATACCCCTGCTCGCCCACCAGATTCACGCAGGTGACGGCCAAGGCCTATAGGTCAACCGGTCCGCCGGGCAGCGCAAGTCCACCTGACGTACCACCGTCACCCCCTCGACGTGGCCGCCATACTCAGTCAGTGGGGGAGCGCCGCTGCTACCGGAACGCAGAGAGATGTACTGATGGTGGCGGGTTAAGTCGGCCGGCATGAAACAACCCAATACTCATTCCCCCTGCCTGCCCTGCTCTGAGCTGCTGGTTTGGGGGCTGCCCCCCTACCACACGGCATATCCAAGCGGGGCAGGACTCATAAGTCGAAGTCGGCGCGGATAACAATGTGGGTGTCGTCGAGCTGGCGGGCGATCAGCCGGCCTTGGTATCGCCACTGTGTCAACTCGCCCGCGGTTGTTCGCCGGACACCGTCCAGCGCGGCAGCGAGGTCAGCTACGTCCGCTATCCGCACGTGCGCAGCCTTGCACCAACGGGTCCGTGATGGGCGGGTGGCACCCACGGCTCAGCGGAA